>PEZQ01000004.1 GCA_002763265.1 archaeon CG10_big_fil_rev_8_21_14_0_10_43_11
AAAAGTGATAGAATGTATATAAATATTGTCAAAAGGAAAGCCGCCTTCATCTATTTTTAGGACTTCAAATTTATTGCGTATAACATCGCGATTAAGAGAAGTTCAATTTCCTCGTAAATTTCGACCTCGTGAGGATTTTCCCCCGAACCGCAGTTCAAAGCTGGAAAATCCGAACAGAGCTGGAGAAATTTACAGAGCTGAAGAAAAAATTTGGGTGGAGAATTCAGCAGGACTTCGGAACTCTTTAATCGCGGTTATATTCGTCACAAAGTGACCAAGGGATAGGTGCAACGATTTTTGCGAAGCAAAAAATTAGAGTTTTTTGATTACTGATAAATTTCGACCATAGGGGGTGTATATGTCTGAAGGACGACGCCCCTCTCTCTTTTCCGTTTTAAGTAATCCAAAAATTGAATATAACATCGCGATTAAGAGAAGTTGATTTTTCAGAGTTGGAGTGAGCCACTCCTGGCGAATGTAATGAGCCGAGAGCGAACGACCTCGAAAAATCAATTTGGGAAAATTCCTGCAAGGGATTTTCCTCTTAATCGCTGTTAAATACCCCGAGCGTAGCGAGAGTGCAACGTGGTCGATTGAGCAAAGCGAAGGAGAAGTCAGTCTTGGGTGCTGTCACCGCACCGAAAGCTGTATAAACTTTATAGTGGTTACATGAATTTCATGAGTGAATTACCAAAGATTTCGGATGGAAGGCTTGAAGAACTTATGGGAGAAATCAAGCCAGTTGTTAGATATTCTAGAAGAGTAACTTCTCGTAAAGATAAACTCGTGCAAGATGATGAGGGCGACTTATATTTTATTCAAGATGTTGATCCAAGAGGCGTAGCATTTACTTGGGCTCCTAAACCTGCCCGAATAGCTGACGAAGTAAATCCCAATCCATATAAATCAATTGAAACAATTCATAGTTATGGAGCACCTGTATTCTTTAAACCATCAATTGCAGAAGTGTTAGCACAAATTCCAGAAGATGATATTGGAAGGTGCGTTGCATTTGAAACAAATCCTTTGGGATTTACTGAGGGTTCAAGCTATCATCTTGCACAAACAAGATTATACGAGAAGTTACCTCAAAGATTTCTTCAAGGCACCCAAGACTGATTGTATTTAACAACTATTAAGCGAGATACATATTCATTTATTTGCGCCAAAACACGCGTTGCCAATGCTACCATAACATTTAAAAAGAGAATTTCTATGCTGTTTTGTCACTATGCCGCGATTTGTTGTTGCAACTGATATTGAAAGAGAGAGTCTTGAAGACTTTGTAAACGAGATTGGCACGCAAAAAGCAACAGCGGGATTGCTTCTTGGCGACTACACGGGCCACCACGCTAATGAATTCACTGATTTAACAGCTCTCAACCAAACAAATCGTCCCGTTATTATGATTGCAGGAAACCACGAAAACTATCCTGATTACCGGCAAGCCCTTCAAGGACTTGAATCACACGTGCTTGACATTAGCAATAACATGCGCGCAGAACTCGCGGGACTCTACTTTGTTGGAAACCCGGGCGGAACGTATTTTCCCGCAAATGTGAAGCAAGGCATTCCTTTTAGTGAGAAACGACTTTTTTCTGCGATTAAATCCGTAAAAGACACGCTTGACAAAACAATTGTGATGAGCCACATTCCTGCTCGAGGGTTTGGTGACACAGCCTATTTCTTCTTGCAAGAGGGGTCACTTATTCCGGGCTTTTTTGCACTTGAGCAAAATATTTCTTACGCGCAAAAAATCAAACCCCAACCCTCGCTTGGCGATGCTGCTGACTTTATGACCACGCTTTTTGAACGCTACACGCCACACGTATTCTTGTCTGGTGACATTCACGAAAACAATGCGTTCACAACGCCTGGAAAAGACCTCAAAACAGGGGGGCAAATACCTGCAGGACAGGGCGTAGCACATCTTGCGTTTGCGCCAGGACCGTACTCTCACGACCCTCTTATAAAATACCAGAACTACATTCCTTCTCTCAAAAACAAGAACTGGGACCGTAGTATGGGCATTCTCACGCTGGATAACGGTCTTGGGTCATACCGCACAAAGCGAATAAGCGCGTAGAAATCTTTTTAATTCAATCGTAGCATTTCAACGTAGTAATGCAGCTCTCCACAACGCGCTACTATCTTGACGAGTACTACAACCCAAAAACAAAATCAGTTTCTCCAACAGAAGTGCTTATGTTTTCACAATGCCCGCGCGCGCATAATCTTGTGTATGGGCAAAAAAAGTTTGGTCTTATCGAACATGTTGCGGGCACGCGTGACGCGCACACGCGCGCGTGGCTTCATCGCGGTTTTCAGGCAATCCAAGAATTTCGATGTATGACCCTGCAGGTTGAACCCTTATTTTTGTACAACCATCTTGTAAAACCCCTCAAAGACTTTTATTTTCTCCCAAGCGAAGAAAAACAACAATTCACGCGCAGAATGGCTCCTGCGCGCTATCATCGATTAACGCGTGAAGAAAAACAATCAGCACTCACTAATCTTATCACTGCTGAACACGCATACGTTGAAACTAACACAAAACGAAACACGCTTGACACGCTTCTTAGCGTTGAAACCCGTTATCTTGACACCGAACTTGAAACTATTTTCGACCTCGTGCACGCAAGCGGAGAAAAACAAACACCCCTTCTTGGTGAAGTTAAATGCTTCACGCAACAAAAAGACGCGTTGCACGCGCAAGTCAAGCGGGCAGAGTTGCAGATGCACGTTGCGTACCCGGCGTTTAAGCGAAACTTCAAAAATGCTTCTGAACACGGGCGACTCACAATTATTGATGCACGAGACTATCCTCGTTCCATACGGATTCACTACAAGCTTGTCAACCTTGTAAGAGATGAAGAGAACACAAAACAACTTATTGCCCGCACGCGCGAAAACCGCTTTACCACTGGTGAGAAAGGCGCGTGCGAAGACTGCACGCTCAGAGAGGTGTGTGACAAATTATGACGCAACCCGAATATTTTGGCCTCACCCGTCTGCTTGACGCCTACCCTGAGTCAATGGATGTGACTGCAGAAATGAGAACCCTCATGGGATTTGTAACAGAAGGTGATTACTTGTCAAAAGAGCTTGTGCAAAACGCAGCAAAGACAACTCATTTTGACACGCGCCACATAACTGAACTTGACGTGCATCTTGTTGTGCTCTCGCTTAATTCTTTGTTTAACGCTCTGCCCCGAACATACACGCAAGGATTCACGCGCCAAGCACTCAAAACACTCTCAGCAACGCGCTCATTTGCAAAAGACTTTGTTATCCCCTACCTTGAAGCGCGTGAAGCTATTTTAGCAGACAAAGTGAACAGACCAAAACCACGCCTTATCCTGCAGGAAAAACAGGCAGAATACCGCAGCAAGCAGGCGCAATCAGAAAAAAGACTTTTATTTCACGCATATTACAAAACAAAAAACTTCCAAAGCGTGTTTCAGGAATCACGCGACACCGTTAAAAAAGCAATTGAAGGCGCAGGCATAACGCGCGGCTTTAATCATCTTGGCATTCTCAATCTTGAACATGGTTTTGAAACAAGAACAAAATCGCTTTTGGAACACGCACTTCTTTCAACTCACACGCTTGACTACGCAGGCCATGGCACACTCTCGCTTGCACACTACTTTGAAGGAGAATACTATCCAACATTTCATGATGAAGTGTTCTGGAGGCCGGTTTATAGTATTACGCCCGTTGTGCAATGCAAACACGAAAAGAAAAATAAGCAATACTGCGATGAGCCCGCACGATTTTCATTTACGCTTCCCACATTTGAAATAGAAACCAGCAGTCACTCTCTTGTGAGCCCAAACGGAAATGAAACAAGACACGTTGAACTAGTTAAAACTATTCTTGGAGACAGAAGGGCAATCAGACCCGTGTACACGTGCCCGGCAGGTCACAGAACTAGCTGATTACTCAAAAAATATGCCGTTATTTGTAAACCATCGATGCGTAATTCCCGTGTATGGGTATCCATACACATCTGCAATTAAGGTGGATGCGCTTGCGATTCGAAAACCAGTATTAAGCGCGCCCTCTGCAGTTGCTTTAACGCATGCTGAAGTATTAACTCCCATTACGTACACTTCTTTTCGCGCATGGTTTGCAAGCCACTCTGCTAAGTCAGTTTCAACAAAACCATTTGCATTTTGCTTTGTGACGTAGTGCACATTTGCAACGTGTTTAATATGCTCTTTGATTTCAGAAATGGTATTATCCTGACCCCTGAACTCAAGCACTGCCACGGGAACGCCTGCGTGCGCACAATAATCAATGACTTCCTGCTGTCCAAGAATCATGCACGCGCGCTCAATCGGGTCGAGCTCGTGTACGAAATATGGTTGCATGTCAACAACCACAAATGCACGCTCACGTTCGCGCTCTAGCAAGTGCTCTAACCTGTTGTCAGGCTCATTGAACTCTTGAGGGAACGTAAACCTACGATAGTCATATACACGTTGTCTAGATGCTTGTGGTTGGTGTTTCATCACTACGCGTGATTCTTGTGCAATTTAAATACGTTATGGATATGACACTCGCGTGCGCTAAACCTTTTAATAGAATTTTTTGTTTTGTCACACTACTGATTATGAAAAAAATCATACTCCTCAGCATCGCTGTTTTTTCACTGTATTTACTTCTTTTAGTTGCGTACGCACAAGACTGTACCAATGGTTTGGTGTATAGTCTTGGTGCTGATGACTGTGTGGAATGCATAAGTGATGTGCAGTGCCAGTCTCAAGAAAAAGTGTGTGAATGGTTCAATTCATACTCATGTGTTGATTGCCGTGTTATTGAGGATTGTCCAACAAATAAGGTGTCATGGACAAGCACGCGATTTTGCTCGGGAACCATTGTTAAAGAACGCGGATATTTTCAAGAACCAAGCGCATGCACGCTTCAAAACACGTGCGTATACGCGCAAGGAGCACAAGCCACGCGATACGTAACTGATTGCGCAGACCAGGGAACACTCTGCATTAATGGTGCGTGCGGGTGTCCTGATGAGCAAGTAGTGTGCGGAGGAACCTGTGTTGATACCGGCCTTGCAAACAATGACGCGTGCTCATGTGATTCTCAGTGTGAAAGCAATGTCTGCTACTCGGGCACGTGCGAAACCCCGCTTAATTTCTCATTTACTGACAATCAAACATACGCGTTTGTGAATGAAACATTTACTAAATCTGTGTGGATCCAAAACTTGCTTGACAAACCTCTCTCAATCCTGCTCACGCTTAACACAAATCCTGGCGTTCTCGTAAACGAGTCCTGTAGCAAAACAAATTGCTCAGTTAACCTTACTCTTGAACCCCACACGTACGAGCAATACGTTCTTGCTCTCAAAGATGAACAACAACGCACCATTGCTCTTACTGCGTTTGCAACCTTGCTTGATGGAAACCAAACACACGAATTAGAGCAAGCACAAACTATTAGTCTTGAATCCTGCGGAGATGGTGTGTGCAGTCCTATTGAAAACGGCATAAACTGTTGTTCTGATTGCGGGTGCGGCCGCGGGTTTTTGTGCGACAACAGCACAGACCGCCCAAATGAAACAACCTACTATTACACAAACGCGTGCATGAACGTGTGCGGAGACACTCTTATTGTTGAAGGAGAAACCCCTGAAACGTGCTGTATTGATGCAGGATGCGCTGACACCGAGGGCGTAGTATATGAGCAATGCAACACTATACAAAACGCGTGTGAGAAAAAAGTTGACTACCTTCTTCTCGTACCCTTTGGATTTGCAGGCTGTGTGCTCGTGCTTGGTTTTTTCCTGCGAAAAAAACTCAAGCGCGCCCTGCGTTTTATTATCAAAAACCGAAAAAACATACACCCAAAACGCATGAGAGAAATACAACAACTCCAACGCGAAGCGCAGGCAAAAACCAGAGCAGAACACGTGAAGAGAATACTTGACAAACAAAAAGAACGCTACTCACGCGGCGTCATGTGGTTTGAGGATGTACACGCGCGTAGTAAAGGTGAGAAATAATGAATAAAGACACACTTGAACTCGCAAACGCATTTGTCAAATACGCAAAAAAAGCAGGCTACCACAAAATTGGTGTAGAACAAGTATTTGATGTGCCCTACGAAGTTGGCAACACCTTTGTTGATGCAATTTTTTATGAGCCGCCAACAAATGATATTGTGCTTTGCATGTTTCGCGATACGCTTGGAGAAGAAAGCCTCAAAAACCTGCTTCGCGAGATTAGTGAGCGAACCGAATTCTTTTCTCGAAGCAAAAAATTTCGCGCAATCGCAGAAGAACATGACTGGACAAAAAACGCGAAAACCGAAGAACTATGCGCACTCATATGCCTTCGTGCAGACGAAGAACCCGAGCGCGTTATGAAACGAATTGTGCAACGCAAAAACCCCACTTATACTGATATTGAGCGTGTTGCAAACACGTTTAAGACAAGCATTGCTCCGCGCTCAAAACTATTCCTTATCGTGTGCGACACAAAAGAAAACGAGGACTATTTTTGGAATAACAAAGAAGTACTGGTTGATAACTCATTTGTCACACTCTTTTTTGACCCTAACACGGGAAAACTCACGCGACCAGATGAGTAATATCAACCATCAATATTTATAAAAGCACAAAACTTTAACCAATGATACGCGCCAGGATGGCAGAGTGGCTTATGCGCCGGGCTGCAGACCCGGAGACGGGAGTTCAATTCTCCCTCCTGGCTTTTTTTATCCAAAACTTTTGCCACAAAAACACAATTTGCTTGCATTAGGGTTATCAATCTTAAAACCAGAACTCATCAAATCCTCGTTATACTCAATACCCCCTCCTTTCAATTCTTGGAGTGCTGTTTTGTCCATGAATACTTTAGCTCCTTTTTTTTCAAGAGTAATATCAGATTCCTTTTGTTTGTCAATTGAGAGAAAATACTGATTGCCCGAACACCCGCCAGGCACGACTCGCAGGCGCAGACCATACTCATCTGAAGAAAAACCGTTTTTTTCAACAAAATATGCAATTTTTTGTGCAGCACGTGTTGAAATGGTGAAGTCAGACGCTAAAACAACCGTGCTTAGTGCTGCCCCATGCTTGTCTAAACCTTCTTCTTCAATAATCACGTTTAAACCGCCCACGGCTTCACTAATTTTTGACGCATTAAGATTTAGAGCCCTAAACACGCTTTCAATACTGCTGTTAAGATTAGTAGAACAACTCTTCATGCTCAAACCGTATTCACGCAATAATTGGGCGATTCGAGGATGATTGTAATCACCAAGCATTTCCCCAAAATTTGTGTGTTTAGTAATAGGTTTCACACAAAAATAATAACAATTGTTAATTAAATAGTTTTGTTTTTTGGAAACATTTAAAAATAATTCATAGCACAAAAGAACTAGTATGAATAACACACGTGATCGTCTTTGCTGACAACAGTGTTACTTCTAGTTTTATAAAATCACATAGCCTACAAGGTAGTGTGGACGGTGAAATGCTATGGCACTAAAAATTTTTAACAGTCTAACCCGTAAACTTGAGGACTTCAAGCCTCTTAAAAAAGGGCGTGTGGGTCTTTATTCCTGCGGGCCGACAGTATATAACTATGCACATCTTGGAAACCTTCGCGCATACGTGTTTGTTGACACACTCAAGCGCACGTTGCTCTATAATAACTATCACGTTACCCATGTCATGAACATCACTGATGTTGGCCATTTAACAAGCGATGCTGACACTGGCGAGGATAAAATGGAAGTAGCAAAAGCGCGCGAGCGAAAAAGCGCGTGGGATATTGCACTCTTTTATGAAAAAGAATTCTTCCATGACATTGGTGCACTCAACATTCTTGACCCTGACATTGTGTGCCGCGCAACAGACCACATCAAAGAGCAAATTGATATGGTCAAAAAAATCGAGAAAAAAGACTACACCTACTGCGTAGAGGATGGCATCTACTTTGACACGTCAAAACTCAAAACCTACGGCGAGCTTGGTGGCATTAATAAGAAAAAACTTAAAGCAGGCGCGCGTGTTGAACTAATTGAAGGAAAAAAGAACCCTGCTGATTTTGCGCTCTGGAAATTCTCACCAAAAGACGCCAAACGCGACATGGAATGGGAGAGCCCCTGGGGCAGAGGCTTTCCGGGCTGGCACATTGAATGTTCTGCTATGAGCACGAAATACTTGGGAAACACATTTGACATTCATACCGGCGGCATTGACCACTTGACTGTTCACCACCCTAATGAAATTGCACAAGCAGAAGCAGCAAACGGGGTTGCGCCAGTACGAGTCTGGATGCATAACGAACACTTGCACCTTAAAGAGGGCAAAATGAGCAAAAGCACGGGCAGCGGCTTTATTCTAAACACGCTCATCAAAAAAGGCTACGATCCGCTTGACTACCGTTATCTGCTCTTGACTGCAAGCTATCGAAAACAGCTCTCATTTACGTGGGAAGCCCTTGAGAACGCAAAAAAGACACGAGAACGCCTTAAAAATATTATTACTGACCTTCAAACAGAACTCAAAGGAACCATAAGCAAACCATACAAACAAGCATTTCTCAAAGCAATCAACAATGACCTTGACACACCAAAAGCGCTTGCACTCATGTGGAAACTTATTCGAGACAAAAATATCAAAGACAAAGACAAGCTTGCCTTACTCTATGACTTTGACAGCGTGCTTGCACTTGGCATGCGCGACATGGCAGAAGAACACCACGTGCTTCCAGGAGAAGTGCAAGACATCATTGACAAGCGCGACAGTGCCAGAAAAGAAAAAGACTGGAAAAAAGCAGACATGCTCAGAGATAAGTTAATTGCACGCGGTTATCACGTTGACGACACGCCGCAAGGAACGCGCGTAAAAAAATGCTAATGAGGATTTTGCCGTTGCACCCACCAGACAACAAGCGCGCCCCCAAGAAAACCAAACGCGTGCGCGCTGTGTGCAATATTATCAAAGCTTACCACGCTTAAGATGAGTTCACCAATAAGCATGAATGGGCCTGCAAACTTTGCTTTAACTGGAAGCAGGATGATGCCAAATGGTAAGGGAATTTTCGTGTTTGGAAGCAACAGGGTTACTGCTCCAATTAGTGCGTATACTGCTCCAGAAAAACCAAGTGCAAACGCGCTTGAAAACAAGGCAAAACCAAGATTGCCAATAATCCCTCCAAGCAGAAGCGTAATAAACACGCTTTTTGAACTGGTATTTGCTTCTAGAATGCTGCCAAAAATGAAAAGAGCGTACGCGTTATACAGAACATGCGCAAGGTTTGCGTGCAAGAAAAGTGACGTTACCAAAACCCATGGTTGCGTGATAAATTCGCGTGAAAAATAGAACGAAGAAAAATCAAAGAATTGCTGCAACAAAAAAATCAAACTTATTATTATAAGTGCAGCAATTGTTACTTTGCCAAAACGAATCTCATCTACCATATTCTTCTTCTCACGCGCGAAACCGCGTTTGACACCCTTTCAACTTCGTCTGGCTCCACGCCCTGGTCAATAACAAGAAGAGAAAGTTTATCTTCTGCTTGCAAAAGAAGACGTGCTGCATCATTTCTAAATCCACACTCAAACGCATGCTCACATTCTTCAAGCAAGACCAACACGTCATGTGCAATAGTCATCTTAGGGAATAACAGGACTACACAGAAAAAAAAAGGTTGTGGGAGTGCACACTCCCTATTTTTAGATATCCAGACCCGCAGTTGGCGCCATTGCAGTGAAAAACACGTTAATAAAACGCGGTATTTTAAACACGGTGTTAAATGGCTGAACCGTTATTTCGCCGCCAACAAACATGCCAATCAATCGTCCGCCAAATGCAGGGATTGCTGTGATAAAATCACCAATGCCTTCAGCGTTTCTCAACCGCTCTTCCCACCAATTGCGCAAGCGCATAACTGATTCAAAATCTATTTCTAAATACACATTTTCTCCAGTATCTCCTGCGTTTTGGGCAACACCATATTTCATCCACGCAACATTACCATCTTCTATTTTAAATGAAAGCTCGAAAATAGATTCGTTTTGATAACGGAGCCTGACCGAAGTTGTGGTGTCTCCCCACTCGCGAATCGCATCCTGCACTTCAGGCATGTTGTCAAGCCCAAGATTCAGATTGTAGAGCGCGTCATCAAGCGCGCCGCTTGCTTCCATCTCAAGCCACTGCGCTTTTACCTCTTGGGCAAGTCGCAGGATTTCTGCGTCAGTCATCTCAATGCTGAGTGAAAGTTTTGGCTTTATCCCCTCAATGCGTACCCGTGATACTGCATCTTCACTATTCTTTACTCGAGTCACCACACGTTCATGCGAGAAAAAGTCCTGCTCATTGCTTTGCAGTTCTTCAATGATTCTTTTGCGCTCATCAATATCGCCTGCACGACCCTTTTCGATAAAGTCAGCAACATCATCACTGTAGATTTCAACTGAATTCTCATCAAAGAATTGCTCTTGTCCTTGTTTGTCCTGCTCGCCTACAGGAAAAACCTGATTGCCCGTAATACTATTTCTTTCTTCAGGTTGCTGACTTGCTTGTTGCACGTTAACTTCGCGCTGAACATCTACTGGAGCAAATTCAAATTTGCGCTGCGCTTCTCCTGCAGATTCAAATCCTTGACGGGTTAAAACCGCGCCAATGCCTGCGCCAAATCGATATTCAAAATCGCGCTCCTGCAGTTTGAGTTTGACATGTTCAGTTTCAATCTCAACAATGATTGGTTCAAACTCGGGAAACGCGTTTTGTGATATTGCCGCAAAGTATGCAAGCTCGTTATCATACCCCTGTAGTTTGAAGTAGAGCGAGTTAATGTGCTGGCGCAATTCAGTCATGCTCACTTCTCCGTTCTCGTATTCTTCTATTTTTGCCGTGAGCGCGCTCGTGCTCAACTCATTTGCAATTTCCGTTCGTTTTGCGCGTAATTTCTCAAACCGCACTGCGCTCTGTTCCTGTTCATAGCGTTCAAACGCGTTTTTGATGTGCTGGCTTAATTCATCTGACCACTCTTTCCAGATAAGGTCAATAATGATTTCATAATCAACACCATCCTCTCCTTTTGAGTCCTGTCTAAACATGTTTCCAAAAAGTTGATTGAATCGCACAACCACTTCAACATTCTCGTTATTAAACACGCTTACACCATAGAGTTGTTTGTTCCAGGTGTCATAGTCATGAAACCCGCTGCTCTTCGCGCCGGAAACAATCACAAGACTCTCATCGCTTGCTTCGTCTAATTTGTCATTAAGCGCGTCTTGTTTGAGAAGCATTTCATACTGGAACGCTTCAATGTCACGTGTGTCAAGTTGCTGTGCTTTTTCTAAAACCTCTGCAAACAACACGGTTAAATCGGCAATGATGCGCTGGTCTTGTGTGCTGTACTCAGTTGCTTTTGCGCTTAATTCTGTAAGCACGCCTCCAAGTTCTGCTTCTCGTTTTTGTTTCCAAAAATAATCATTTGCCTGTCGCAAGTCACGCTTGACCGCGTTCCAGTCCCGCCAATTCATACGTGCTTCAACGCGGCATTCAAAGTTTTGACCATACCCGCTAAAATCCCCAAAGTCATTACACCAGCCGTCCATGCTTGCAATAACCCTGAATTTTCTTGAGTCATTTGATTCTTCCGTGATAAGCTCCCTCCATCCTCCAATGTTAATCTCATCAGTCTGCCAGTCAAGCCAGATATCTGGAGGCATGACATCACTTCCTAAGTTTGAAACCATCACGTAGTCGCGCGTAACTTTGTCAATATCCCGCATCAAGTCGCTTGCCTGCAATCGTTTGAATTCAACATCATACGCGCTTGCTTGTCCAAGGCGGTATTGCTGGACAACGCTTACAAATTCTTTTATCGCGTTCACGTAGGTAGTTGTATTCTCATCAACACTGCCTTCAAGTTCAATTCTCATTTTTGAAGCGAGCGCTGATTTTCTCATTTTATCTGCTTCTCTCCACGCGTCTTGCTCTGCTTGTTTTATCTCTTCACGATATTGTTCGCGTTGTTTTCCCCAGTCAAGCCACGAACTAAATCCGCCCCTGCCTTGGAATTCATCAAACCAACGGTTGAAATTGAATTGCAGGTTATCAGTTTGATGCACTGCTAAGTTGTGGCCAACAAAGAGTTCATCTGTTTGAAAGTCATTCCACACATCAGGCACGCCAGGACCATACAATACAATGTAGGTGCCAACGTTCTCAGAGAGTTCAGGCAATGCTTCGCCAAGCCCTTCAAGGGTTGCGCGCAAAATCACGCTTGCGTAATGCAGGTTGTATGCACTTTCTTCTCCTGCTTCAAAGGCTAAAATCTTTTCTTTGAACTCTTTTAAGTTGTTGATAATTTCATCTCCAAGTTCTTCAACTTCAAAAGAGAAATCATATGATTCTCGTGCTTGGAGCACAAGACCATGTCGTCTGAGCGCTTCAGCTTCACGAAATGAATCTTTTCGTGCTTTTTGGATTGATTCTTTAAATTGTTCAAGTCCGCGTCCAAGCTGCAGGTCAACACCCATGCCGCCCTGATCTTCAAATAAGTTGCAACCCCACATATTGAAGTTGAAACCAACTTGTTGTTCCTCATTTTTGTACAATTCTTTCCACGTATTGAGCTGCTGGTCGCCAAACTCGTCAGTATAAATATCAGCACGTCCAGGTCCATACAAAATGATATACTCTCCTACTTCGCGCAGGTTAGTGCAATCAAGGGTTTGGGAAATACCTTCAATTTTTGCCCGCAATAATTCGCTTGTGTACACTATATTATACACTGCCTCATTTGATAAGCGAAGCGAGTTGAGCGTGTTTACAATGCTTTCAATTTCCAAGAGAAGTTCTTTTGCCGTTTTCTTGTTTGCTTCTGAGATTGAGAACGTTGCAAGGTAGTCTTTGAGTTGTCCTGCAACTTCAAGCGCGCGCGCTTCATCTTCTGCGTTCCTTCGCGCTCGTTTAATATCTTCAGCAAACGCACGCGTGTCAGCCTGGCTTAGTTCTGCGCGCAAATTAATCCATGTTTTTGCTTCAAATTTATCGTACCATCGGTCGAATCTGACGCGCACGCCTTGCCGTGTTGTGCTTTCATACGCCCACAACCCACCTACCTGCACATTGCCAAATTCGTCAATCCATAAATCAGGATTTCCCTGTCCGTGTATGACTACGTACGTGCTTGCTGCGTCAACGTCTGCTTGAGAATAGGTAGTGACATATCCTCGAAGCTTGCCTTCTGCAAGCCGTGAAGCATATGCAAGGTCATATGCTGTTGTTGATGAGGGTGAATTTGAAAAGGCCCGCGCCTTTTCTGTTAAACTGCTAATGTCTGCAAGAATACTGTTTGCAAGCTCTTTGGATGTTCCGCTCACGCTTGCTTGAACAAGCGAGCGTAAATCAACCTGTTCTGGCTCTTTTCGGCCGCAATCATCTGCGCAATTGTCCGAGTTTTCACCATCTTCGCATGCGTTATTTCCGCACACTGCTGAAAGGTCATGGGGTGCGCAGTCGCTTTCACATACTGACGCGTCTTCTCCTGTTTCACACACACCATTACCACACATGATGGTGCTTTGTTCTTCAGGTATGCGGCAGTCATCAGGGCAGGCGTCTGCGGTTTCATCAACATCGCACGTGCCATCCCCGCACACGCTGCGTACTTCGGTTGTTTCGTTATCTGATTCAATCAGCTCCTCTGCTTCGCATAAACCGGACTTACACGTTCCTTGCGCACAGGGCGCGCCGTCGCTTGAGGGCGTATACGAGCAGACTCCTTCTGAGCATGTGTCAAGCGTGCACTCATTTGCATCGTCACAGGTGACGCCTGCACACAAGTCAACCTCTGTTGTGTTGTTTTCCTGAGCAACAGCCATTGTAGGCATGCTTGAAATAATAACTATCAAGGATAGTAGGATACTAAACGTAAGATTCCCCTTCATACTCCATTCTCGAGCGTTTAACGTTTAAAAATGTTCGTGAACATTTAGTGCACAGGCGCGCCTGATTTGACAATGCTTTGTGGCATTACTAATACGGGTTTTCCATTACTGTCTGCTGCAAGAAGCATGCCCTGGCTTTCAACACCGCGCAGTTTTCGCGGTTCAAGATTTGCAATAACCACAATTTGTCTGCCTATTAATTCCTTTTTTTCGTACGCGCCTTTAATGCCGGCAACAAGTGTGCGTTCTTCACCGGTGTCCACGCGTAATGTAAAGAGTTTGTCTGAGCCCTTAATGTCTTCAACTGCTTTAATCGTGCCGATTTTAAGCTCAAGTTTTTCAAAATCACTAAATGCTACCATTGGTTTTCCGCCTTGTTTCTTTTTTTGCTTAACCCGCTCGTATGCTGCGATAACCTCTTTTTTGTCAATTTTTTGCACGAGTAATTTTGGTTTTTTAATCATGTGGGAGTCAGCAAAGGGTTTTGTGCTCTCATCCCAGTTTGGTTTGATATTAAGCGTTTTCCACAAGCGCTCTGAGACTCCCGGCGTGAAGGGGTTAAGAAACACGCTTAATGCTTTGACAACACGCAAACACACGTAAACCGTATTCGCGCGCAGCGCTTTGTTCTTCCATGGCTCGCGTTCCTGAAAATATTTATTTCCAACATCACCAAGACGCGTGATTTCGTGTAGTGCTTCGCGCAAACTGCCTTCACGCTCAATGAGTTTCTCAACGCGCGCTTTTACGCGTTCAATCTCTTTGAGCACTGCGTTGTCTTGCTTGTTAAGCGTAGCTTTTGGCACGCGCTGTTTGAAGTAGCGCTCTGTGAACGTGAGCGTGCGATTTACTAAGTTACCAATATTTCCGATAAACACATCGTTAATTGATTTTTCAAGCTCATCCCATGAAAAATCAACATCACGCTTTTCAGGACGGTTATACAACAAGTAAAACCGCCAATATTCTGCAGGAAGAATGTCTAATGCTTCATCCATGTAAATGCCCGTGTTTGTTGTTTTTGAAAACTTTGCACCGCCAATCCAGTTCAAGAACTCAGTTGATGAAATCTGGTCAGGCAAATGCCACGCGCCCTTGTTTGCAAGCAAAAGCGCCGGCAAAATAATAGAATGAAAGGGAATGTTGTCTTTGCCAATGGTGTGGATTTGCTTGATGTTGTTTGCTTGCCAGAATTCAAGCCATTTCTTGTTTCCTTTAAACAATTGTTTGACTGCGCTCACATACCCAAGCACTGCCTCAGCCCACACATAAATGACTTTGTTTTTTGCACCTTCAAATGGCGCGGGAATGCCCCATTTTAAATCGCGTGTAATAGCACGCTCTTTTAATCCTTCTTGGAGCCAGCGCTCAGTGAAGTTTCGCACGTTACCCTTCCATTCAGGATGCTTTGCAATATAGCGTTTAATCTTTGGTTCAAGCTTTGGCAAGTCAAGATACCAGTGCGTTGTTTTTTTAAGAGCAAGCGTAGTGTTGCCACAAGTTACGCAACGCGCATCTAATAATTCTTCAGGATTGAGGATTCTGCCGCACGCATCACACTGGTTTCCTTTTGCGCCCGGTGTCTTGCAGTGTGGGCACGTTCCTTCAACAAACCGATCTGCAAGAAATGTTTCATCTGTTGCGCAATACAGTTGTTCCTCTTCATGTTTTTGTAAAAACCCGTTTTTCTCAATTGTTTTGTAAAAGTCTGAAACAAACGCGTGATGCACAGGATTGTGCGTTATTGTGTAGTTGTCAAATGCAATATTATACGCTTTGAGCAAGACTTTGAGTTTCTTGTGATTTGCAAATACTAATTCTTTTGGTGTGATGTTTTTTTGTTTAGCAATGTGTTCCATGCGTGTGCCATGGCTATCACTGCCTGACACATAAATGGTATCAAATCCTTTTAGTTTGTAATAGCGGGAGAACACGTCTCCAGATAACAGGCTTCCCACCAGGTTTCCCAAGTGAGGCATGTCATGAATGTACGGCCAAGCCGTGCAAACTAATATTTTTGTGTTCTTGTGCGTGTACGTAACCACCGTTACCTACGTACTCGCAGTCCGTTTTTAAACTTTTTCCACGCAAAAACAGAAAACAATATGAGCCCCCACTTGCTCTATATTGTCTATGCTTGTTTTCTTGATGAAAAATAAAAACGCTTTTTTGCGTGCAGGAGCGGTTATTCTAAGCGTGTTTGTTTTGTTGAGTTTTTTCAAAACAGGCGTTGATTATATCTTTTTTAATGCGTTTGAACCGGTTCAGACTATTCTTATTTCATATGTGCTTTCTGTTGTTGTAGGCGTGCTTTTCTTGAGCGCGCAAAAAAAGAAAAAACAACGAGCACTCGCTCGGTCGCACGCGCTTCTTTTCGTGTTTATCTTCTTGAGCGCGCTCTTTGCGTACTTTCCTGCACCTGAATTTGTGCCAACCCGCTGGGGCTTGTCTGGAAGTGTTGGGCTCATGCAAAAAGAACTTGGTCTCTTTTTTATCCCAACCCTTGCACTTGGACTCTACATTCTTTTTCGCGCACTTCCCGTTATTGCTGTGTTTCAAAACGCGTTCAAAAAATTTCGTGCATACTACCATCAATTTCTTACTACAACTCTCGCGTTTCTTTTCGCGCTTAACTCAGCTTTGATTTTTTCCGCGTTTAGCCCGGATTCTGCTATTGCCCCACTTATTGTTCTTGCAACAGGGCTCTACGTGATGTACGTTGCCTACATCACCCGCTTTATTGGAAGAAATTACTTGTTTGGGTTTAGAACACCCTGGGCGCTTGCGCACGATACCGTATGGGCACGAACCCAGAAAGTTGGAAGCAATTTGCTCATGTTCTCTGCAGCATTGCTTATTGTATCCCTGCTCAACCAAATAACCATCCCTGTTTTCATATTTGCAATTATCATGAGTATTGCCGTGACGTTTGTGTATTCATATCTGGTGTATCTTGCCGTGGTAAAAAAGCGCCGCGTGCTCTCTTTTATCCGATAAGAACGTATATTAATCTCGCGCCTCTAATAATGAGTGTCATGAAACGAGAACTTGTCCTTGCATTCTTGCTCTTAGTTGTCGTTGCTTCAGCACAAGCACAAGAAGATGAACAGCCCGCTGTTATCAATGCGCCTGTGTCTGATGTTTCAGACATTCTTGATGCGTTTGTAGGACAAACCATACAACTTAATGACACCCAAAATGTTGACACACTTCTCAACATTGTTACACCAATACGCGTGCGCATAAACTTCAGTGACACAGCACAGATATACGAATTTGCCCTTTCAACAGAAAAAACGTTTACGGTTTTGCAAGAAACAAACCAGTCACAAGACCTGCGCGTTGATGTTCCTCAAAGCGTTGTTAACGAACTTTTGCAGGACGAAAACATTACGCCTGATGACATGAAAACATTTCTTTCAAACCCCGCGCTCGTGTTTTACCCGCACACATTCAAAGTGGACCTTGCCCTTACAAACATTGAAGCCCTCTTTGATATTGATTTGCATGTGGTACGAGAAGACGTGTCGGTTAAGGCCTTGCATGTTATTAGTGTAATTGTTGCAACATTTGTCAACATACTTAACAGCATTTTTTGGTTCATAAAAATCTAAGAACTCTTTACTCCTTTTTTCTTCTTTATTTTTTTCCCCTAATCTCGAATGCCCGGCGTATCAACCGTAAACACTGCTTCTGCTTCAGGAAGAGAAGGCGAATCAATTAAGCGCGCAATTCTTTTTGTTCCTTTACTTTTTCGCACATACACACGAAACGTTGCTGCATGAGCAAGAATGTGTCCGCCCACCGCCTTGTCAGGATTGCCAAAGAAAATATCAGGACGGGACATAACCTGATTGGTTACGTATACTGCTAAATTGTAGCGGTCAGCAAGACGTTGAAGCGCGTGCAAGTGCCGGTTTAGTTTTTGCTGACGGTTTGCAAGTGTTCCTCGCCCGATATACTCACTTCTAAATAATCCCATTAAGGAATCAACAACAACCAGCTTAATGTTTTTTCCCTCTTTTTTGATGAGTTCAGGAATTTTTTCAACAAGAAGCATTTGATGGTCTGAAGAAAATGCTCGGGCAACGTGAATGCGTTTGAGAACCGTATTTGGTTTTAGTCCAACGTCCTTGGCAAGCTGCATAATACGTTCAGGCCGAAACGTGCCTTCGGTGTCAATAAATATAACATCACCATCAAGACCCCCCTTTTCAAGGGGTAATTGAGCGTTAACTGCTAATTGAAAACCGACTTGTGATTTTCCTGAACCAAACTCGCCATGAAATTCACTAATTGATTGCGTTTCAACGCCTCCGCCCAAAAGCTTGTTGAGATTATCACTGCTTGTTGTGATTTTTCCTACTTCCTTTCTTTTCTCAAGAAGTTCTTCAGCACTCATGAAATTCATGTGAAGCATGTGGCGTGCTGCTCCAATGATTTTTCGCGCAGCCCCTTCAGTAAGCTCTGCTGCTTCCATCACATCTCCAATAGGCGAGACTGCTAGGCTCATCAAATCAGAATATCCTGCCTCAACAAGTCGTTCAGCAGTTTTTTCCCCAACACCGGGAATGTCTTCAAGTGAATATTGCCTGAGCATATCTTCTTCAAGAACAGGTTCTTCTTCAGGCAATTCATCCGCTTCTGGCATGCATTATCGTATTGTTTGCAAATTTATAAACATATATCTAGGCACGCGTCCACTATTCTGTTGTATTCAAAACTCTTTTATTCGCTGAGCCTCTTTTTTTACCCATATGTCCACGCTTGTTCTCTTTGATCTTGATAAAACCATTCTTATTGCATCACCGTTTAATCATCATGCTTTTAACGAATCTATTAGCAGCGTGTACGGCATTCATGCAGATATTAGAGATGTCCCTCATAATGGCATGACTGATGAGCAAATTATCATTGCAACTGCGCTTCACTACGGCGTTCCAAAACGCGTTGTAAGTAGAAAGCTTGACTCGTGCAAAGAATACATGGTTCGCTATTACAAGCAACGAATTACGCCAGGAGACATTAGTGCTCTTGTAGGCGTTCGTGAACTCTTAGACGCGCTCAAACAACGCCAATTCACGCTTGGTCTTGTCACGGGGAATCTCGAAGAGGTTGCGTTTGTAAAACTTGAAATCCTTGGTCTTGACGGCTTTTTTACCGGAGGTGCGTTTGGCAGTGATGACCCTGATCGGGCAAACCTCATCATGCTTGCCCAAAAACGCTTAGGCAAACACGAACAGACTATTTATGTTGGGGACAGTAAGCGCGATATGCAGGCAGCAAAGCGCGCGAACGTTGTTGCGTTTGGCGTTGCAAGCGGACAGACAACACAAGACCAACTCATGCGTGCAGGTGCGGACCACGCGTTTTCAAGTCTTGAGAATACTGATGCTATTTTGCGGGTAATAGCCACATTTTCTCGCTAAAAAAAGGTGTTAGTGCTTTGCCTTATACGTATTTCAAAAGTTAGACTTTTGAGGCAAACGTTAGTTTCTAATCCTAACTCGTTCATTTCTAACGTTAGGATTATGAGAAGTTCACTTTTCCAGCTTTGTTCCACTCCCTGCGGTCGCTCCACGAGGGAAAAGTGAATTTTGAGAAATTGCGAGGCGAGCAATTTCTCGGTTAATGCCTGTTAAACGCGGGTGAGGAGCGATAGCGACGAAAGCGCAGCGTCCCCAAGCGACCGTAGGGAGCGTAGAGTTTTCTTACTGCCTAAACTAAGAAAATCATAGATTTTCTGATCCCAAAACTCCTCGATTTTTTTGGAATCCAGTTAATGCCGTAGTTTTTGCCGACTATATCAATAACTGCGAAGCAGACTAAATGTCCGAAGGACTGGGGGGAGTCCAGATTTTTTGTTTCTTTCCATAAAAATCAAAGATTTTTAGGGTGTCAGAAATGTTGCATTTCTAAAAAAAGAGGATAGAATGGGCGTCTTTAAAGTATTTTATTTTGAGATGTCAAAGAATCTTTCAAAGAATCTAGTGAATTTTTCAATAATAGTTTCACGTTTTTTAGTACGTTCTCCTGTCTTAGAAAATCTAGATACTGGTGGTAAAACTTTGGTTATTGCTGTGCCTGTTGCCGGTATGTTTCCATCTCTAAATGCATTTTTTATAAATCTGTATGTTTCATCATGATTAAGATTTTCATCTTCAATTATTTTTTCTAATTCTTCAATTTTCTTTTTCTCTACGAATTTCTGCCAATCTTCATCTACCACCGATTTCATATTAAGAGATTCAATAAATTGATGGATAAGATCTTTTTTATTACGAAGTTCTACACTTGAATCTATTGCTTTATTAATGTCTAATAGAATTTCTTTATCTTTTGTGTGTTCTTCATGATATTTTTTAATTAATTCTAAGATATAATCAATGTTTATTTCTATTTGTTTGATGAGTTCCATTTCAAAAACAATATCATCATTAATATTCTCTTTTTCTGTATCTTTACTTTTTCTAAACTCATTATATAGGTCTATGTATAAGCTATGGTAATCTTGAACATCTCTTTCTGTTAGTATCTCATTGCTCTCAAATTCATCAAAAGTTGTAAGAATATTACGGACTCTTAAAATGCCTCCGTAAAGTTTAATAAAGTCTTTTTGATTTTGTTCTCCAAGTATTCTTTCACCTATAGGAAATTTGTCTTGTAATTCTTCGACTAAACTTTCATATCCTCTTATTGTTTTTCCGTCGTTCTCATATCCATTATAATATTCTTTGTAAGTTTTTAGTAAAACAATTCCACTTGCTTCTTTATCTCCAAAAAGTGAAATAGATTCATTTGTTGCTTTTTCTAAGTTTCTAAAGCAAATAATGTTTCCAAAGGTTTTGATGCTGTTTAAAATACGGTTAGTACGAGAATATGCTTGGAGTAAGCCATGTAATCTTAAATTTTTATCTACCCAAAGGGTATTTAGTGTAGTTGCATCAAACCCAGTTAAAAACATATTAACTACTATCAAAAGATCTATTTCTCGGTTTTTTACACGCTCGCTAACATCTTTATAATAATTTTGGAACTTATCAGAAGAGGTATTATAAGACGTTTTAAACATCTTGTTATAATCTTTAATAGCATTTTCTAAAAACTCTCTTGAACTTGCATCTAATCCACTTGTATCTTCTGAATTTTCATCAATTACGCCATCAATTTCTTCCTCATTTATGCCGAAACTATATATTGCTGCAATTTTTAATCTTTGTATTTCGGGTAATAATTTTTGTTGCTTTTCAAATTCAGCATAATACTTTTTTGCCATTTCTATTGATTGAACAGCGAAAATAGAATTAAATCCAGATAAACGAATCTTTTCTTTTATTACTGCAACCTTTTTCCTATCTTTTGCAGTTACAAGTTCTTGAATATTTTTTGTAACATTATGAATATAAGATTTATCATTTCTTTTGGTTTTTTGATTGAAGTGTTCAATGATGTAATTTACAACATCACTTAATCTTTTAGGAGCAGACAAAACAGCTTCTCTATCTATATCTTTGACCTTTTTATCTTCAATATTTTCTGTTTCTTTAAATGTAGAAATATAATCTACCTTGAAGGGTAAAACATTCTTATCATTAATCGCATCTACGATTGTATAAGTATGTAATTTATCGCCAAAAGCTTGCTGTGTGGTTTTTAAGTCCACTCTTCCGCTTGAAGATGAATTAACTGCAAAGATAGGAGTTCCTGTAAATCCAAAAAGATGATATTTGTTAAATGCTTTAATGATTGCTGTATGCATATCTCCAAATTGTGAACGATGACATTCATCAAAAATTAATACTATATGACCATTAAAAATTTTATGTCCTCTATTTTTTCCTATAAATCGGTCAAGTTTTTGAATTGTGGTAATTATAATTCTTGCATTAGGGTCTTCGAGTTGTTTTTTTAGAATTGAGGTGCTAGTGTTACTATTTGCTGCACCTTTTTCAAATTTATCATACTCTTTCATTGTTTGATAGTCTAAATCTTTTCTATCAACAACAAATAAAACTTTGTCAATGAAAGGTAGTTTGCTTGTTAATTGTGCTGTTTTGAAACTTGTTAGTGTCTTTCCTGAACCAGTGGTATGCCAAATATATCCTCCTGCTTTTACAGTTCCAAAATATTTGTAATTTGTGCTTACTTCAATTTTATTTAAGATTTTTTCAGTTGCAACAATTTGGTAAGGTCGCATAGCTAAAAGTTGTTTATCTGCTGTAAATACACAGTATTTAGTAAGAATATTTAGAATAGTGTGTTTTGCAAAAAATGTTTTTGTGAAATCAACTAAATCAGTTATTGGACGATTTGTAGAATCTGCCCACCAGCTAGTAAATTCAAAACTATTGCTTGATCTTTTGCCTTTCTTTTTTATGCCTCGATTTGCTTCTTTAATATGTTCTGAACGAGTTGTATTACTATAATATTTTGTATGTGTTCCGTTGGAAATAACAAACAATTGAATATATTCATATAAACCGCTTGATGCCCAAAAACTTTCTCTTTGATAACGATTTATTTGATTAAAGGCTTCTTGTATTGCTACTCCTCTTTTTTTAAGTTCAATATGCACTAAAGGTAAGCCATTTACTAAAACAGTTACATCATAACGATTTTTATATTTTCCATCTTCTGTTTCATATTGATTAATTACTTGTAAAGAATTGCTGTGAATATTATCTTTTTTTAGTAGGTAAATGTTTTTACTTGTTCCATTATCGCACTTCAAAATTTTAATATAATCTTCTTGTATGGTTGTTGTTTTTTCAGCAATACTTTGGTTTGGATTTGCTAATTCTTTTTTGAAAAAATAATCCCATTCTTTATCACTAAACTTGTAATTGTTTAATTTTTCTAATTGCTTTCTTAGGTTTAAAATTAAATCTTCTTCTTTAGTTATTTTAATATATTCGTAAGCTTGCGTTTGTAATTGTTTGATGAAAGCTTTTTCTAAGTCTGCCTCGCTTTGATAAGTTTTTGCTCTTTTTCCATAAGGCGGAGAATACTCTGCAACAACTGTGCTTTCAGTATTTTGCACTACAAGATTGTAATTGTGATTTTTTGACATTTTTTATTTACCTTTTTTTAAGTATTCTAAACCTTTTTTGGTTGTTATATATTTTTGCTTTTTACTTGTCGGTTTATCTGGAATAGTTAATTCTAATAAATTCTCTTTTAATAAAGGAGTTAATATAGATTTTCTAAAATGTTCCCTATCTTTTATATTTATGTGACTCTGTATTTCTTCTCTTGTTTTTTTTAATTTACAGAATTTCAATATTTTATCTTGCGGGGTATCTTGCGGGGTATCCTGCTCTTTTAAGGGAATTATAATTTTAAAGATATCATCTTCAATTAATTCAGGAGTTGCGTCAGAGTATATTTTAACATATTTTGTTAAGTTTCTTATTCCTGAACCTAATTCTTCTGCAAACCCAATTTCTTTAAAGACTCTTGCAATTATTGGATTTTTAGGGTATGGTGAAAAATTATTAGGATTAATTTTGCCATGACCATGAGGTTTATTTGCATTCTCTGTTTTTATTTGATTTTTTTCTATTATGAATTTTGCAGGGAAATGATTTGTAAATTCTCTATGCATTAAAATATTTGATGCAATTTCTCTTAAAATTTTATTTCTGACACTTAATCTTTGAGTTCCTTCAAGATAAAACGGGTCAGGTAAATGTTTTTCTCCAAAAGCAATGATTCTTTCATAACTATCAATTAAATTTATTCGAACATCATCTCTATCATCATACCTATCTAAATTAATTTTTCTTAGGATTAAATCGGTTTTGTGATGTGGCAAAACAGATAATATTGTTTCTTCTTTTCCAAATAATAAAATACCTGCTAAGGTTATTCCTTCCTCATTAGTTTGATAGTCTTTAGAATATAATTTAGCACTTTTTAATAATTCTAAATTACTCATTTGTTTCCAAGGATGAGAATTATTTTGATTTACTGCTAATTTTCTTGCTTTGTTTATTAAGTTTTCATCTAAGTCTTTTAATTTACAATAAGGATAAACTCGGTTTTCTGAGTATGAAGTTTGTTTTTTTAGATATAGTTGTGTAACGAGTGTTTGATTTTCAGTTATGTCAATATCTCCATCTTCGTTTCTGTCAAATATTTTATTTTTACATTTTTGAACTTGAGAACCAATGGGAACATATATGTGTAATATTTGTTTTTTATTTATTTCTACTTGATTTATTAAAAGATAAACAGGAGGAGACATTTTTTCTGAATTGTTTATTGTTGTTACAAAGTCTTTTTTTTATTTGCTCTATTTTATCTTTTTTTATTCCTTGAATTTCTTTATTATCTTTAACGCCAAGTAAAATATCTCCGCCATTCCGGTTTAGAAATGCACAAACAGTTTCATAAATACTGTTAGGAAGTTCATCTTTGCATTCTTTAAACTCAATATCAATTCCTTCTCCTTTTTCAAGTATCTTTCTTGTTTTTAGGTTTGCCATTTTCATTCTTCCTTAATTTTTTCTTTAAAAGTTAAAAGCTTTTCTCGATAGTATTCGTACTGTTTTCTTCTAGCTTTAAGTTCAGCTGGAAGACCTATTGAAATATCATTAACAAGAGCATCAAACTTATCAAGGATTTTAACTATTCGGGTTTGTTCTTTTAAGGGAGGGAGGGGGATTTTGATTTTTGACAATTTTGGTCCACTTATCAGTGCCCTAGTAGTAAACGTACTATTTCTAATTATTTCTTTTCTTGCTGAAAAAGAAGTTAAATAATAAGAACAAAATTTAGGATTTAATAAGTTTGTCTTTGGTCTAGCTCTTAGAACAAAACCACTAAATACACATCCTTCAACATCATCCAAAAGAGCACTTACCATTCCAATATCTTCCTTAGTCTCTGAAGTCCTTGTAAAAAAGATATCATTTTTTTGAGCACCATATAATAATTTTTCTTTAGATGTAACCTCTACTTTACCATTTAAATCTATTAAACTTAATGATCGTTTTTTAAAAACATCAGTAAAATTTACAATTGGTGTTCCCTTCCCAAAAAATTCTTTTCCTTTGTTTAATCCATTTTTAAAATCAAATAATTCTTTAATCATCTTAAACTCAACCTCATCGCCAAAAGTCAATAATTCTTCTCTATAATATCCATACTGTTTCTTTCTTGCTTCCAGCTCCGCTTCCAGCTCCGCTTCCAGCTCTGTAAAGTTATCAAGGATTTTAACTATTTCTTTTTGGATGGGAAGAGGGGGGAGAGGGATTTTTATTTTTAATATCTCGGTCATGTTAGGATGTTTTACTCCTGCTCCCCTAAAACAGCTTTCTATTAATTCATTTTTAATTAAAAGAAAATAATAACAATATTTTAAATTTAAAATTTCATCATTAATTGAACTCGCTAAAATATTTCCACTATCTACAAATTTACCTTTAAAATATTTAATACTTGCAGAACCGCCAGATGGAATCGAGATAACTTCCCCTTCATTTAGATTTTCTCCAGCTAATTCTTCAGTAGTCCAACCATCAAATTTCCCTGTTGCTAATAGTTTGATATTTCCATTTTCTGCTTCTAAATCCTTTAAATCTTTTGAAGAAATGTGGTTAAATGACAAAATCTTTTTTTGCTTTTTATTATCAACTGCATTAAACCTTTTATCCCATGCTGTAACTTCCCATAACTCCTTAAACTCAACTCCCTCAGGACAAAGTTCATTAATTAATTTGTCAATTTTATTCATGTTGTAAGCCATTTCTTAATTTCCGCTTTCAATTTCATCAACAATTTTATCAATTGCATTTCTAAGTTCGTTTTGTCTTTTAACAATTTCAGAAATTTCTTTATTTAACTCGATAATATTGACAACTTCTCTCGTATCTTCTTGTTCTACATAACTTGAAACTGCAATATTATAATCATTTTCTGCAATCGTTTCATTATCTACTAATTTAGCAAAATGCTCAATATCTTTACGACCTTTGAAAGCATCTAAAATGTTTTTAATATTTGTATCACTTAATTTATTTTTGTTTCCTCCACGAACAAATTCAGCAGAAGCATCAATAAATAGTGTCTTATTATCACTCTTACTTTTTTTAAGCACAATTATGCAGGTTGCAATAGTTGTTCCAAAAAACAAATCTGGTGGCAATTGAATAACACAATCAACATAATTATTATCGATTAAATATTTTCTTATTTTTTGCTCTGCTCCACCACGATAAAGAACGCCCGGAAACTCAACAATTGCAGCAGTTCCACTTGTAGAAAGCCAAGACAACATATGCATAGTAAAGGCTAAATCTGCCTTACTTTTGGGTGCTAAAACACCTGCAGGAGAAAAACGAGGGTCATTAATCAATAAAGGATTAGCATCACCTTCCCATCTTATTGAATAAGGGGGATTAGAAACAATCGCGTCAAAAGGCTCATCATCCCAATGTTTTGGATCTGTAAGAGTATTGCCATGAGCAATATCAAAATGATTATAATTAATATCATGTAAAAACATATTTATACGGCAAAGATTGTAAGTTGTTAAATTAATTTCTTGCCCATAAAAACCTTGGTGAACATTGTCTTTACCAAGAACTTTAGCAAATTTAAGAAGCAAAGAACCAGAGCCACAAGCAGGGTCATATACTTTATTAACATTCTTTTTGCCAACAATAGTAATTTCAGCTAAAAGTTCACTAACTTCTTGAGGAGTATAAAACTCTCCTCCAGACTTACCAGCACTACTCGCATACATAGTCATTAAAAACTCGTAAGCATCACCAAAAGCATCGATAGTATTATCTGAATAATTTCCAAGACGAAGTTCACTTATAGATTCTAAAAGTTTAACAAGTTGTTTATTTCTTTGCTCAACGGTATTTCCTAATTTATTTGAATTCACATCCAAATCATCAAACAATCCTTTCAAATCATCTTCACTTTCTGTTCCTTTAGCAGAACTTTCAATATTTTTGAAAACAACAGATAAAGTTTCATTGAGATTAGAATCGTTACGAGCATTTTTTGTAACATTCTTAAAAAGTTCACTTGGTAAAACATAAAATCCTTTTTCTTTAACAGTATCAGCTCGACCAAATTCTGCTTCTTTATCAGATAATTTAGAATAATCAAAATCTTTTTTTCCAGCTCGTCTTTCATCATCATTAATATAATTAGTTAAATTTTCGCTAATGAAACGATAAAAAAGCATGCCTAAAACATACTGTTTAAAATCCCAACCATCAACACTACCTCTTAAATTATTTGCAATTTGCCAGATAGTTCGATGCAGTTCTGCTCGTTCTTGTTCTTTTGATGCCATAGTTATACCTTATTTTTGTTCCGTTTTAACTCTTCTTCTGCAAAAATTTCAAATTGCCTAGATATTATAAGACCTTTTTTTTTGCATAATTCTTTGTAAGCATTATACAATTTTTCATCTACTTTTAGAGTAATATTTTTTCTTCCCATAGTTATATAAATATCCCTTTTAAAGACGCGCCTAATAAAATTTCTTTAACATGTTTTTCAGATTCTGGGAAGTTCTCCATTTGAGAAAAACCTGCCATCAGTATAGTTATTATTATACGAAACCTTTACCGCAAAAAGTATATATTTGGAACATTATGCGAAATTAAACACAGTCTTTCAATTAAATTAGAAAATGAATTGAAAGTTAAAATACTCACCTTTGAGGCAGAATGAACCCGTATAGGGCAACGTTACTTAGTGCAGACTAATAAGGCAAAGCCAGGTGTTACACAACACTTATAAAGCATACCTGAGGTCAGGTCAGTACATGATGAAGCCGCCCCAATCAGAACGTTTGTTATGATGATAAGGGGTAACTTCTGATTATTTCCAATAATATGATTCCTGCTTTTTCTTTAGTTCAATAGAATCAATTTCAATGGGCAGGTTGTCTTTAAACATTATTAAAAATGCGCCAATAAGAAGTGCTCCTGCAATCATGTTAATAATGTCCGAGCTGTAAAACACAAGAAAGATGCCAAGCAAAGAAAACTGTTCATTTGTAAGGTCAATGCCTGATGAAGCTAAACTTTGCTGAACTTCAATCCATGACTCTTGGGGACCCTCACGTTCAAACACGCCAATTGCCATGCTCACAAGCAAGAGCAGGACTGCAGTAGATAACAGTTTAGCGCTTTTTCTTTCTGAATTAAGCGCAATAACTAGTGAGAGCATGAATGCTATAATGAATTCAGCAAGCACAATAATGGAAAACACGTTGATGTTCATCGTTTCTTCCCCCGCCCGCGTTTTTTCTTTTGCACACGCAAGCGTGGTTTGAGATGTTGATATCCTGCAAGAAACAAGTGAAAAATAACAATAAGTTCAACAAGCTTGAAACCAAGCGAGTATGAAAATATTTCATTAAACACAAATCCTGCAACAAGAAAGAGTGCTGCACTCACAAGAATACGATACGTTTCAAGACTGATTTTTTTATCCCGCACAAATGAAACTAAAATCATTCCCACCAGCGGCATTGCCACAAGCGCGCTCAGGCTCACTGCTGCATGAAAGATGAGGTTAACCCTTTCCATGTCTAAGCCCTCCTAAAAATCCGTACACAAAACAAAAACCAATCAGGGTGAGAAATACATCGCCAAAGGGGTTTACCTGCTCCATAACGATAAATGCAAGGTCAACAAATTCTGAGAGTGCAAATAACAAAAATCCGCTAAGCAATGCGATAAAATGCACGGCGCCAAGTCGCGCACCTTTTGACATAACACGGTACGTTACGTAAGAAGCAAGCACAAACGTAAGAATAAGCCATGACTTGTTGATGACGCCAAGAGAGTATATCACGCTATTTTCTATTATATTCTCTAATATAATGTTTACGTAGCAAACTATATTAAACAACAATTACTATTCTATACCTATGGATAGTAGGGGAGTAACGCCGATTATTGCAACGGTCTTGCTTCTTATGATGACTGTTGCTGCCGCAGGTGCTGCATATTTGTGGATGACAAGCCTGCAAGGCCTTATCCAAAGCGAAGTTGAAGGCACCGCAACGTTTGTCACTACGCAGTCAGCATTTCAATTTGATGTGCGGTTCAGGCGATGCATTGCTGCAACAGACCTTGACCCAGATGAGCGCAATACTATTGAAGTCACGCTCGAAAACACGGGAACTGCTCCAATTGAAGAAGGTCCTGTGGGCATAACGCTTCGCGATGAAAACGGAAACGACCTCACGTTTAATTCGAATGAAACTATGATGGGCGCGTACTTGGGTTCTGTTGGTCGCTCAACATTTCAAGTTGATACGTTTTTGAATCTTGAATGGTCTGTGTCTGATTGGGACTCGCCAATCACTCTTGAGGAAGACACGGACTACATTCTCTACATTTCACTACCCGGTGGCGTTGTTGGTTCATCGCGTTGCACCGGACGCACAGTTACTTAACTGTTCATACTCACAAAAGAGAGGCATTACTAATACCATGGGATTTTTTGAAAAGCTCCTTGATGACGTTTCACTCGCGCGCAAAGCAAGTGACGTAAAAGGAACAGCAAAAAAAACATTTAATCTGCAACTTAGTGCAAAAAACAAGCGTATGAGCGTTACATTAAAGGACGTGCAAATTTTGCAACTTGTTCCCTTTTGGTTTGATATCGTAAAAAAGCCAAAAAACGTGCGTGTTGAAGGAAAAACGCACAAGCTTATTGTATGGCACATCAAAGAACTCAAGCCACGAGAACAAAAAACTATCACACTCCAACTTCGCTCTGACGCGAAAAAGGAGGGCGAAATCGGCACAGCGCACTCTTCATACATAAAGGTGTTTGGCAAAAACAAAAAACACGTGTATGACGGGTATATTGGCGGTCCAATAAAAATATATTAACGGACAACCACCCCCCGTGCTCTTTTTATGGGCGCGTAGTATGCGTACTTTTTGGTGAATTACTTATGTACGATGCCGAACACGTAATTCGAAGCGTTGTTCTTGAAAGTCTTTCAAAACAACATAGTCCAAGCTCTGTTGACAAACTCATTGACGCGTATGAAAAGCGTTACGGGAAAAAAATACATCACTGGCAAAAACTTAAAACTGACCTTACCCATGTTATGCATTCAGAACTTGAAACAAAAGAAATTCTTAGCAGAAACGTTTTAGACCTTGCCCTCAAAAACGGTCTTGACCACCTTTACGTGAGCTCTGACCCTACGGCAAAAGCGTTTAGAAGCACCGTGCTAAAGCAAAAACAAAAGAATTTCATGAAACGCGTGTACAACACGTTTAGCTAAGTTTTTGCATTTCTTTTTCTGTCTTTTTTTACCTGTTTTTCTAGATTCTTAAGCGCACCCATAAATGTTTTAATCATGTCCCATCCCTCAGCATGCGCCTGATGCTCCCCAAAGGTGCTTGTCATACGAACATCAAAGCGCCCTTTGAAATTGTCCTGTTTTTTTCGAACTTCATTGAGCCGCAAATCAAGCACGGCTATTTCCGGTATGTATGCGCCTACTTTTTCCAAAAACATGCCTGTCTGTTTTTTGATGTAGTCTTCTTCATCACTTTTTAATAAGTCAAAATTCGCTACGCTAATTTTCACCATACTCTTACTCGTGTTTGTTTAGACAAAAGAACTTTTTGTTTTTCTTGCTTATGCTGCAAACACTACCTGCATAACAACAGTGCCACTTTTTGATTTGATGTTTGTTTGGTACCCTTTTTTCTCATAGAGCTCCATAAGTTCAATCACGTCATCCATGCCCAGTGTTCCTATTGGAATCTCGCGAACCCGCATTTTCTGTTCTTGTATCTGCATGTGCATCACCTAATGGTCATTGTGGCAAAAACTATTTATTAATAGGTTGCAACCATTTGTCCAGTAATCATGAATCTGTTTGGAAGCCTTGAAGATAATGAACTTGTGCTCAAAGAGGGAGTTTTAACTTATTCTCACTTACCTGAAACCGTGCTTTTTCGCGAGCAAGAACAAAACGTTATTGCAAGCGCAATCAAGCCGCTTCTTAGCGGAAGAAAGCCGGATAACCTTTTTGTGTATGGCAAGCCTGGTCTTGGAAAAACATTGTGCACTAAGACAGTCTTGCAGCAACTGCAAAACTATTCAAGTGATGTGCTTCCAATCTATATTAATTGCTGGGATGCTAACCGCGAATATCAGGTGTTCACTGAAATTGCAAAACAAACCGGGTACTTCTTTTTTCAGGGAAAAAGCGCTGAAGATGTATTTGATGAGATTGTGAAGCGCGCTGAAAAATCAAAAGGAGTGTGTTTTGTGTTTGATGAAATTGACAAAGTGCGCGATCTTGGTTTTCTCTATAAAATCCTCCAGCATCTTGAAGATAAAGCATCAGTGGTGCTTATTACCAACGACAAGGATTTTTTGATGAACCTTGAAGCGCGCATTCTCTCACGCCTCACTCCAAATGAGCTTAAATTCAGAGCCTATAGTCTTGAAGAGATTAAAGAAATTCTTGGCGAGCGCGTGAGGCTCGCATTTAAGCCGGGCGCGGTTTCGCACATCATGCTTAATAAAATTGCATACCACACGCACCGCAGCGAGGACATTCGCGTTGGTTTATTTCTGCTTTTAAATGCGGCAAAAAATGCAGAGCAGTCGGGTCATGAAAAAATTTCAAATGAGGACTTGGATGCAGCACTCAGCAAACTTGCCCAGTTTAAAATAAAAACAAGCCTAAGCAAATTAAGCACTGATGAGCAATTACTCATTGACCTTGTCTCAAAATTTCCCGGACTTATTTCAGGAGAACTTTTCCAAAAATATAGTGATGCAGGCGGCACGCTTACAATGCGAAGCTATCGGCGAATGCTTATGCGACTCTCGCGTCTTGAATTACTGAGTCTTGAAAACACGTCAAAAGGTTTTCGCGGGCAATCAAGAAAAATCCTGCTTGGAAAAAAACTCAAATACACGCGTATTGATGCCGACTAATAGCGCTTTTTCTTGAACACGGGTTTAAATTCTTCTACGCTTTTGTCTTCTTCTGCTTCTCTTTTGCCATATGCTTTTTCAACAATGCGAAATGTTGTGAGTGCAAGAGCAAAGTGCACAAAAAAGAATGCAAGCGCAGGAATCCTGCTGTAGCCGCGCTCACGCATGCCCGCATACCCGCGCCGCACTATGAAAACAAAGAGCGCGATAAGACCAAAAAGCGCAATCCCCATACCCACGCGCACAATAAAGGGGTAGCGCGAGAATAAGAAGAGGTTGATGTCAATGCCAAGCACGCGTCTTCCTGCACCTACTGGAACGCGAATAGCATAGCTGTTTCCTTCTTCAATAAAGCGCACAAACTCAAAGCCAGAAACGCGCAGCGTGTACTCACCTTTGATAAGCAAAAATGACGCTGAGCCTGATTCATTTGTGTGCGCTTCATCAAACAATACCGCATTATGGTAGACACGTACGCGCTCACTAACAAGGGTGTTTCCTTGTGCATCAATAAAACTAAAGGTGGTATTTTCAATGGCAAACGCGCCACTTGCTAGCATAAGGAGTGCGACAAAAAAGATTAGTGTGCGCATACTACTTTTATGTGAAGTAATGTAATTTATACGTATCTGCTTTGCTCATTTGACCGGTTATGTTTGTTGAGTATATACCCCTTTTCAAACCTTTTTTGCCCCTAGTTCCTTTTTTGTGCAGATATTTCTTGTGACCAGTCTTTCTGGCACGCGTGTTCTTTGCTAAAGTAAACCTTTTAAACCACTTAATTGTACTAACCTACTACTGCACCTGTCGTCTAGTGGCAGGATAAGGGCCTTCCAAGCCTTTGACCGGGGTTCGAGTCCCCGCAGGTGCACTTTTTAATGGCTAACAGTAACCTTTTTAAAATGCTTCTCTCTTCTCAATAGAGAATAATGGTAGTAGACGAGAACATCCGCCAGATTGTACGCGTAAAAGGAACTGACCTTAATGGTCTTGACACTATTGAAAACGCGATACGAAAAGTCAAAGGTGTAGGACACGCAATCTCACGCGCAGTTATGATAAAGTTACACTTACCAAAAACCAAGAAAGTTGGAGAACTTACTGACGCTGAACTTCACAAAATCGAAGATGTTCTTGACAACCCTCAAAACTATACTATCCCTTCATTTATTGTTAACCGCCAGCACGACATGGAAACCGGTAAATCCCTTCACATTACCGGCATTGAACTGGACATGACACGCAGAGGAGACATTGCCTTGATGAAAACCATTAAAAGCTACAAAGGCGTGAGGCACAGTCATGGTCTTAAAGTGCGCGGACAGCGAACAAAAAGCACAGGCCGAAAAGGCAGTGTTGCAGGCGTGAAAAAGAAGAAGTGATACTACAATGGGAAATCCAATTAAACCACGAAAAGCATATCAGGGACCATCACACCCATGGCAGAAAGCCAGAATAGACGAAGAACGACGCCTCAAACAAAAATACGCGTATAAAAATAAAAAAGAACTCTGGAAGTTCACATCCCTTCTTCGTGATTATCGCGCGCAAGCACGAAGCCTTATCCCTCTTCTTGACACTACACAAGGAAAACGCGAACAAAAACAACTCGTAGAAAAGCTTGCAGGATACGGACTTGTTGCAAAAGACGCAACCATGGACGACATTCTTAAATTGGAAATTGAAGACTTACTTAATCGAAGACTTCAGACCCTTGTTTACCGAAAAGGTCTTGCAAACACCGTCAAACAAGCACGACAATTCATCGTGCACGGTCACGTTAAGATTGAAGGAAATAAGATAACCGCGCCATCCTACATGGTTAAAGTTAAAGAAGAAGAAACAGTCATACTCGAACCACACGTTGAAGAAGAACTTAAAAAACAAGAACGCGTGGCAACAAAAACAGAGGTAGAAGATGCCAAAGCAGAAGGAAAAATCGCAAGCAACCTCGAAAAAACCGCAAACAGAGCAGAACGCACAGGAAAAACCGGAAACGCCAAAGCAGGAGCAAGCAGCAGCACCGGAAACAAAAACGCAGGAAACAGCGGAAACGAGCGAGCAAGCACCAAGCATAAAAAAGAGTAAACAAAAAGGTCGCTGGGGAATTGCACATATTTATTCCTCATACAACAACACCTTTGTTCATGTTACAGACCTGACTGGCGCGGAAACTATTGCACTCGGTTCAGGCGGGCATGCAGTAAAAGTGTCACGACTTGAAAGCTCACCTGCAACTGCAGTTAAACTCGTCAAAAAAATTGCTGAAGACTGCGCAGAAAAAGGCATTACTGGCGTTCACATTCGCGTTCGCGCACCAGGCGGACATAACGGCCCAAAATATCCGGGACAAGGCTCACAAACCGCAATCAAATCACTTGCTCGTGCAGGACTCAAAATTGGCGTTATTGAGGATGTCACACCAAACCCTCATGATGGCTGCAGAAAAAAAGGCGGGCGAAAACGTAAATCCGGCAAGTAAACGGAGGACATGCTCAAAATGACGATAAAAACCCTTGAATTAACTAAACAAAAGCTTACACTCCTCATCACTGATGTAGAAGTGCCTGTAGTAAACGCGCTGCGACGCGCACTCATTCGCGATGTGCCAACAATGGCAATTGAGGATGTGTACCTTACAAAAAATGAATCACCTATTTTTGATGAAATGATTGCCCACAGACTCGGGCTTATTCCTCTTACCACAGAACCGTCCTACACCATGCGCGAAAACTGCACGTGCAAAGCTGAGGGATGCTCAAAATGCCAAGTCACACTCATACTCAAAAAACAAGGACCAGGGTT